>NZ_JBEXNQ010000005.1:0-43461 GCF_040611155.1 Streptomyces sp. NPDC002994 | reverse complement strand
CCGCGCGGACTACTTGGCCGACTTCGAGGCCCGGCGCACATCAGCGAGTACTTCCTCGGGATATTGGGGTGCACCGCCCGCCGTGATGTCAGCTGAGCCCAGGGGCTCGTCAGTGGCTGCCGCCCTGCGCCTGCAGGCGCTTGTACGAGGCCTCGACCTCGGCCTCGGCCTCGGTGCGGCCGACCCAGTCGGCGCCCTCTACGGACTTGCCGGGCTCCAGGTCCTTGTAGACCTCGAAGAAGTGCTGGATCTCCAGGCGGTCGAACTCCGACACGTGGTGGATGTCGCGCAGGTGCTCGACCCGCGGGTCCGACGCCGGGACGCACAGCAGCTTGTCGTCGCCGCCGGCCTCGTCGGTCATCCGGAACATGCCGATCGCGCGGCACTTGATGACACAGCCGGGGAAGGTGGGCTCGTCGAGCAGTACGAGCGCGTCCAGCGGGTCGCCGTCCTCGCCGAGGGTGTTCTCGACGAAGCCGTAGTCCGCCGGGTAGCTCGTGGAAGTGAAGAGTCGACGGTCCAGGCGGATCCGGCCGGTCTCGTGGTCCACCTCGTACTTGTTCCGCGAACCCTTCGGAATCTCGATGGTGACGTCGAACTCCACGGGTGGTTCCTCCATGATCAGCACATACTCCGGGTGGTGCTGCGTCCTTCCGGGGGTGAGCCCCGGACCGCCGGCCGGTTCGGTAGGCCGGACGAGCCGGGGCGTCATGCTCCCGGCAACACGCAGTGGTTAAGTGTCCCTCACGCAGGTGTGTGATCGCGAAAGGGGCTGGTCCGAGGTGCCGGAGCGCAAAACATGGCAGCTCGCGACGATCGCAGCTGTGGCTGGTCTCGCCCTCTCTGCCGGGGCGGTGGCCGCAGCAGGCCCCTGGGACTCCGGTCAGCGTAAGGCCGAGCGGGCGTGGGCCGCCTCCCAGGACCGTACTGGTGGCGCACATCACGAGGCCCCGGCGCGTGCCGTCCCCGCGCCCGCCCCCAGCGCGCCCGGCGTGCTCATCGCGCTCGGCTCCCCCGTACCGCCGCCGACCGAGAGCGGCCTCGCGGACGCCCTGGATCCGCTGCTGCGCGACCCCGCGCTCGGCACGCTGCGTACCGCGTCGGTGATCGACACCGCGACCGGCACGCAGGTGTACGGGAAGGGTGACGCGCGGGCGATGACCCCGGCGTCCACCATCAAGATCGCGACATCGGCCGCCGCGCTCCTTGCCCTCGGACCGGACCACCGCATCGCCACCACCGTCACCGCGAGCCCCGACGGCAAGAAGACCGTGCTCGTCGGCGGCGGCGATCCGACGCTGGACCGGGACGCCCTGGCCTCCCTGGCCGACGACACCGCGCGGGCGCTGCGGGACCGGGGCGTCGGCGAGACGGAGCTCGCGTACGACACCTCGCTCTACTCGGGACCCGAGCTCCACCCCATCAGCCCCAACCCGAACATCAGCCCCGTCAGCCCCCTGATGATCGAAGAGGGCCGGCTTGACGGCTCCCGCAGCGGCCCCGCCCCGCGCAGCACCGACCCCGCGCGCGACGCCGCCCACGCCTTCGCCCAGATGCTGCGCGAGCGCGGCATCAAGGGGAAGGGCGACCCCGCATCCGGCACGGGCCCGGACGACGCCGAACCGGTGGCCAGGGTCCTCTCGGCGCCCCTGTCCGCCCTCGTCGAGCGCACTCTCACCCACAGCGACAACGACCTCGCGGAGGCCCTGGCCCGCCAGACGGCCCTCGCCTCGGACGAACCGGCCAGTTTCGAAGGCGCGGCCAAGGCCGTCGAGTCCCGGCTGAAGAAGCTCCAACTGCCGCTGCCCGGCGCCCGTTTCGCCGACGGCAGCGGCCTGGACCGCGACGACCGCATGTCCGCCGCCCTGCTGGCCGGCCTCCTCGCCCGCGCCGCCGACCCCGCCCGCCCGGAACTGCGCCCCGTCCTGACCGGCCTGCCGGTGGCCGGATTCAGCGGCACCCTGGAGAGCCGGTACACCAGCGACTCGCCGGGTACGGGCATGGTCCGCGCCAAGACCGGCACTCTGACCGGCGTGAACACGCTGGCCGGAACCGTCGTCGACGCGGACGGCCGGCTCCTGTCCTTCGCCTTCCTCACCTCCGGCACCGAAGGCCGCGACGCCGCCCAGTCCGCCCTGGACCGGCTGGCCTCCACGATCGCCAACTGCGGCTGCGAGCCGTCCGCGGGGCGGCCCGGCCGCACGTGAACCCCGAGGAACCTCAGGGGTACAGGTGGAGCACAACACCTCTCCGCGGGCCGGGTCGACAACGTACGGTTGACGCATGACGAGCATCGGTGGTGCGGAGATGGTCGACTGGAACCTCGCGGTGGCGACCGCGACCCGACTGGTGAGGCCGGGCCCCGACGTGAGCCGGGACGAGGCGCGAGCCGTCGTCGCCGAGCTCCGCCGGCACGCCAAGGCCTCCGAGGAACACGTCCGTGGCTTCACGCGGATGATCCCCGAAGGACACGCGCCACAGGACACCCCGGTCCTCGTCGTCGACCGGGCCGGCTGGATCAGGGCGAACGTCGCCGGATTCAGGGAGGTCCTGCGGCCGCTCCTCGACAAGATGCAGGAACGCAGGGGCACTGGGCCCGGCGGCGCCGTGCTCGGCGCGGTCGGCGGCAAGGTGACCGGCGTAGAGGTCGGCATGCTGCTGTCCTTCCTCGCCTCACGCGTCCTCGGACAGTACGAGACGTTCGCCCCGCCCTCCCGCGAGCTCCCCGCCGGCACCGGCGGCGGCCGCCTGCTGCTCGTCGCCCCGAACATCGTGCACGTCGAGCGTGAGCTCGAAGTCCACCCGCACGACTTCCGGCTCTGGGTCTGCCTGCACGAGGAGACCCACCGCACCCAGTTCACGGCCGTGCCCTGGCTGCGCGACCACCTGGAGGGCGAAATCCAGTCGTTCCTCGCCGAGACCGAGGTCGACCCGATGACGGTCCTGGAGCGCCTGCGCGAGGCGGCCCAGTCACTGGCCGGCGGCCGCCCCGAGGGCGAGGCGGGCGAGGACGGCGGCCGCAGCCTCGTCGAGATCGTCCAGACCCCCGCCCAGCGCGAGATCCTCGGCCGCCTGACCGCCGTCATGTCGCTGCTCGAAGGCCACGCCGACTTCGTGATGGACGGCGTGGGGCCCGACGTGGTGCCGTCCGTCGCCGAGATCCGCGAGAAGTTCCAGCAGCGCAGGGCGCGCGGCGCCAGCCGCCTCGACCTGGCCCTGCGCAAGCTGCTCGGCCTGGACGCCAAGCTCCGGCAGTACCGTGACGGTGAGCGTTTTGTGCGGGCTGTGGTGGAGGAGGTCGGAATGGACGGCTTCAACCGGGTCTGGACCTCACCGAACACGCTCCCCACGAAGGCGGAGATCGCCAAACCGGCGGACTGGGTCGCGCGGGTGCACCGTAGGACAGAGTCATAATCCGGCTGCGGCCGACGGCAGGAGAACGCCCCCTAATCACCCATCCGAGGGACCGTGAGCGCTGGGTAGGCGTGCGATGCTCGGGGAATGGCCCGGCTCTGTCACCATCGACGCACTCTGAGTGACTGGCTTCTCCTCCCGAGGCACCCACAACTTCACCGAAGGGCACCGGACATGGGTCCCCATCCTGCGGTCGCAGCGATACGCCTGGCGGTCCGCCGCGTACTCCACGACGTACTCAACGACATCACGCCCCCCAACAACCTCACGCCCCCGCACGAGCCGCCGCCCCCGCCGCTCGTTCTGGTGGCGTGCTCCGGCGGCGCCGACTCCATGGCGCTCGCCTCCGCCCTCGCCTTCGAGGCGCCCAAGCTCGGCATCCGGGCCGGTGGCGTCACGGTCGACCACGGCCTCCAGGAAGGCTCCGAAACGCGGGCCGCCGAGGTCGTCAACCGCCTCGCCGCGCTGCGGCTGGACCCCGTCGAGGCCGTCGCGGTGACCGTCGGCCGTGACGGCGGCCCCGAAGCGGCCGCCCGCGACGCCCGCTACGCCGCGCTGGACGCCGCCGCCGAGCGCCACGGCGCCGCCGCCGTCCTGCTCGGCCACACCCGCGACGACCAGGCGGAGACGGTTCTGCTCGGCCTCGCCCGCGGCTCCGGCATCCGCTCGCTGTCCGGCATGGCCGCCGTGACCGGCGCCGGGCGCTACCGCAGGCCCTTCCTCCAGATCGACCGGCAGACCGCCCGTAAGGCCTGCATGGTGCAGTCGCTGCCCGTCTGGGACGACCCGCACAACACCGACCCCGCCTACACCCGCTCGCGGCTGCGGCACGAAGGTTTGCCGGCCCTGGAGAAGGCGCTCGGCAAAGGAGTCGTCGAGGCCCTCGCCCGTACCGCCCAGCTCTCCCGGGACGACGCCGACGCCCTGGACGACTGGGCCGCCGAGGCGGACGCGTCCGTACGGGACGACTCCGGCCAGCTGCTGTGCGTCAAGCTCTACGCCCTGCCCCCGGCTGTACGCCGCCGGGTCCTGCGCCGGGCGGCCATCACGGCGGGCTCACCGGCCGGATCCCTCTTCGCGCGGCACGTCGAAGAGGTCGACCGGCTGATCACCGGCTGGCGCGGGCAGGGGGTCATCAACCTCCCCGGCCGGGTGGAGGCGCGGCGGCAGGGTGGCAGACTGGTCATCCGGCAGGGCTGATGCGCTGAAGCACTACGAAAGTGACCCCGGTGGACGAGAAGGACATGGGCACCGACCTCAAGTCGGTGCTCATCACCAAGGAAGAAATCGACGCGAAGCTGGCCGAACTGGCCGCGAAGATCGATGCGGAGTACGCGGGCAAGGACCTGCTCATCGTGGGTGTCCTCAAGGGCGCCGTCATGGTGATGGCGGACCTGGCACGGGCGCTGTCCACCCCCGTCACGATGGACTGGATGGCGGTCTCGTCGTACGGCGCGGGCACCCAGTCCTCCGGCGTGGTCCGCATCCTCAAGGACCTCGACACCGACATCAAGGGCAAGCACGTCCTGATCGTCGAGGACATCATCGATTCGGGTCTGACGCTTTCCTGGCTGCTGTCGAACCTCGGATCGCGTGAGCCCGCGTCCCTGAACGTCTGCACGCTGCTGCGCAAGCCCGAGGCGGCGAAGGTCACGCTCGACGTGAAGTGGGTCGGCTTCGACATTCCCAATGAGTTTGTCGTGGGCTACGGCCTGGATTACGCCGAGAAGTACCGGAACCTGCCTTTCGTCGGCACTCTCGCCCCGCACGTCTACGGCGGCTGAGCCGGGAACCTCCACCCGTGCCCCGGCGTTGGAGCATGGGAAGGCAGGTTCGTCAGCCGTCCCCGGCAGCCGCGGGTGACAATGCTGGGGTACCGTCCGAAGAACAGTCTTTTTAAACAGCAGCATTTACCTACGGGCAGGAGGGACGGGGCGACTACCGCCCCGTATGGATGGACGTGAAGCGATACTTCCGTGGGCCGGTCATGTGGATCGTGCTGGCCGTCCTCGCCGTGGTCGTGTTGATGCAGGTTGTCGGCTCGTCCGGCGGCTACAAGACGGTGGACACTGCCGAGGTCGTCCAGGCGATCGACAAGAACCAGGTCAAGCAGGCCAAGCTGACGACCGGTGACGAACAAGTCATCAAGGTCGAGCTGAAGGACGGCCAGAAGGTCAAGGACAGCAGCAAGATCCAGGCGAGCTACATCGGCGACCAGGGCGTCGCGCTCGCCAACAAGCTGCAGTCGAAGTTCGACAGCGGGGACATCGACAAGGGCTACACGGTCTCCCCCTCCAAGCAGAATCCGTTCGTCGGGATCCTGCTCTCCCTGCTCCCCTTCGTCCTCATCGTTGTCGTCTTCCTGTTCCTGATGAATCAGATGCAGGGCGGCGGCTCCCGGGTCATGCAGTTCGGGAAGTCCAAGGCGAAACTCATCACCAAGGACACCCCGAAGACGACGTTCGCCGATGTGGCGGGCGCCGACGAGGCGGTCGAGGAACTCCACGAGATCAAGGAGTTCCTGCAGGAGCCGGCGAAGTTCCAGGCCGTCGGTGCCAAGATCCCCAAGGGTGTGCTGCTGTACGGCCCGCCCGGTACGGGCAAGACGCTGCTCGCGCGCGCTGTCGCGGGCGAGGCCGGCGTCCCGTTCTACTCGATCTCCGGTTCCGACTTCGTCGAGATGTTCGTCGGTGTCGGTGCCTCCCGGGTGCGTGACCTCTTCGAGCAGGCCAAGGCGAACGCCCCGGCGATCGTCTTCGTCGACGAGATCGACGCCGTCGGCCGTCACCGCGGCGCCGGCATGGGCGGCGGGCACGACGAGCGCGAGCAGACGCTGAACCAGCTGCTCGTCGAGATGGACGGCTTCGACGTGAAGGGCGGCGTGATCCTGATCGCCGCCACGAACCGGCCGGACATCCTCGACCCGGCGCTGCTGCGTCCGGGCCGCTTCGACCGGCAGATCGCGGTCGACCGTCCGGACCTCCTGGGCCGTCTCGAGATCCTCAAGGTGCACGCCAAGGGCAAGCCCGTCACGCCGGACGTCGACCTTCGGGCCGTCGCCCGCCGTACACCCGGCTTCACCGGCGCCGACCTGGCGAACGTGCTGAACGAAGCCGCGCTGCTGACCGCCCGTAGTGACAAGAAGCTGGTCGACAACCACTCCTTGGACGAGGCGATCGACCGCGTCGTGGCCGGACCGCAGAAGCGGACCCGGATCATGAGCGAGAAGGAAAAGAAGATCACCGCGTACCACGAGGGCGGACACGCCCTGGTCGCGGCGGCTTCTCCGAACAGCGACCCGGTGCACAAGGTCACCATCCTGTCCCGCGGGCGTGCCCTCGGTTACACGATGGTGCTCCCGGACGAGGACAAGTACTCGACCACGCGCAACGAGATGCTGGACCAGCTCGCCTACATGATGGGCGGCCGTGCGGCCGAGGAACTCGTGTTCCACGACCCGACCACGGGCGCTTCGAACGACATCGAGAAGGCCACCGCCACGGCCCGCGCGATGGTCACGCAGTACGGCATGACCGAGCGCCTCGGCGCGATCAAGTTCGGCCAGGACGGCTCCGAGCCGTTCCTCGGCCGTGACATGGGTCACCAGCGTGACTACTCGGAAGAGGTCGCCGCGCTGGTCGACGAAGAGGTCAAGAAGCTCATCGAGACCGCGCACAACGAGGCGTGGGAGATCCTCGTCGAGAACCGCGACGTTCTCGACAACCTGGTTCTGGCCCTCCTGGAGAAGGAGACGCTGAACAAGGAGGAGATCGCCGAGATCTTCAGCCCGATCGTGAAGCGCCCGGCCCGCCCCGCGTGGACCGGTTCTTCCCGCCGTATGCCGTCCACGCGGCCACCGGTGCTTTCCCCGAAGGAGCTCTCTCTCACCAATGGCGCCACTGCCAACGGTGCGACTCCCGCGGTGACGGCAGGCTCCGTGGAAACCCCGGCCACCGAGGCGATCCCCGAGGAGCGCCCCGAGAGCTGATCATTCCGGCCCCCCGGGGCCCGGAATGGATGCCGCGTCCCCCAGGTTTTAGCCTGGGGGACGCGGCGTTTTCGTACGTCCGCACGTTTGCGGTATGTGAAAGCACAGGAACGAGGCACAGATGACCGACCCGGTGACGTTGGACGGCGAAGGATCAATCGGCGAGTTCGACGAGAAGCGGGCCGAGAACGCCGTACGCGAGCTCCTCATCTCGATCGGAGAGGACCCCGACCGGGAAGGTCTCCGGGCAACGCCGGGGCGCGTGGCGCGGGCGTACAGGGAAATATTCGCCGGCCTGTGGCAGCAGCCCGAGGACGTGCTGACGACGACGTTCGACCTGGGCCACGACGAGATGATCCTGGTCAAGGACATCGAGGTCTTCAGCACCTGTGAACACCACCTGGTCCCGTTCCGCGGAGTCGCCCACGTCGGCTACATCCCGGCGACCAGCGGAAAGATCACCGGTCTCTCCAAGCTGGCGCGGCTGGTCGATGTCTTCGCCCGCCGCCCGCAGGTCCAGGAGCGGCTCACCACGCAGGTCGCGGACTCCCTGATGGAGATCCTGGAGCCGCGCGGTGTGATCGTGGTCATCGAGTGCGAGCACATGTGCATGTCCATGCGCGGCATCCGCAAGCCCGGTGCCAAGACGATCACCTCCGCGGTGCGCGGGCAGCTGCGGGACGTGGCGACCCGCAACGAGGCGATGAGCCTGATCATGGCCCGCTGACCGGCTCGGGTTCGGGCCAGGCGCAGGCTCAGGCTCCGGCGGCGCGGGCTGTGCCGTTGCCGTTGTTGTCGTCCTCGGGGAGCTTGCAGACTCGCTCCAGGAAGAACGCCGCCGCGACGACGCCCGCGCCCGCCAGGACGGCCAGGCCCGCGTAAATGGCCTGATCCCGGCGGGCCGGGACGTCGAGGCTGTGCATCAGCAGATGGACGCCCACGCCGCCGTACATACCGCAGACCAGCGACGCGACGAGCGCGCTCGCCTGGCCGAATACCACCGCGCGGGCCGCCATCAGCGGCTCCACGCCCTTCGCGCCCGGCCGGCGCTCGCGCTGGGCGCGCAGCCGGGAGCGGATCGACAGCGCGGTCGCCAGCAGGACCACGGCGATCACGGCCAGCACGACGGGGGCCGCGAGCGGCACGCTCGGCAGCGTGCCGACCGTGTCCCAGAGCTGGGCGCCGCCCCAGGAGAGGATTCCTGCCACGGCGAAGAGACCGGCCAGTACGCGGAGCCGAAGTTGCTTCACCGAGAGTGCCCCTCACATCGGTTCATGTCGCAGCCGGTCGTGATCACTGCCAGTCGGTCACTTTAACGACTACTCGGGCAGTCGGAGTTCCAGATCGGGGCGGGGGAGTACGCCACTGGCGCCGACGCCGTCGAGCAGGTCCGCGACGGGGCCGCGGCCGGGCAGCTGTGCTTCCGGCTCCACGTCGTGCCATGGGGCGAGGACGAAGGCGCGCTCGTGGGCGCGGGGGTGCGGGAGGGTGAGGAGCGGGTCCTCGGACACCACATCGGCGTACGCCACGATGTCCACGTCGATCGTGCGCGGACCCCAGCGCTCCTGCCGCACCCGGTCGAAGGCTTCCTCGATGGCCTGGCCGCGCTCCAGCAGGGAGGCCGGCGGCAGGGTGGTCTTGATGAGGACGACCGCGTTGAAGTACGACGGCTGGGTGCCGGGATCGACGCCCCAGGGCTCCGTCTCGTACACCGGGGAGACGGCCTTGACCCGCAGGCCCGGGGTGTCCTCCAGGGCGTCGATAGCGCCCTGGATGGTCTCCAGGCGGTTACCCAGATTCGAGCCGAGCGAGATCACGGCGCGTTTCGGGTTGGACAGCGTGATGTCCGCGGCGTCCACCTGTTCCACCACGGAGGCGGGCACCGGCTGCACCGTCGGGTCGCTCTGGGTGGGGTTCATACTCGGCTCCGGGTGATGGTGATGGTCACGTCGTCGAAGGGGACCGTGATCGGGGCGTCCGGCTTGTGGACGCAGACCTCGACCTCCTTCACCCCGTCGTGCTTGAGGCACTGCTGGGCGATCCGCTCAGCGAGCGTCTCGATCAGGTCCACCGGTTCGCCCTCGACGACGTCCACGACTTCCTCCGCCACGACGCCGTAGTGCACGGTCTTCGCCAGGTCGTCGTCGGCCGCCGCGGGGCGGGTGTCGAGGCCGAGAACCAGGTCCACGATGAAGGTCTGGCCTTCCTCACGCTCCCGGGGGAACACGCCGTGGTGCCCACGGGCCTTGAGGCCGCGCAGCGCGACACGATCCACGCGAATCACTCCTGCTGTCGTAGAGAAACGAGGGCGCTGCCAAGTGCGGTCGGCACGCCACCCTCACCCGAATCTACCTGCGAGCACTGACACCGGGCGCCCACGGGGGCTATGGACAGAAGCTGATGGGGCTGGTAGCCGCCCCTACCCAGGGGCTCCGGACGCCAACCTTTTCCAGGCCCCTACCCACTCAGGCGGGGGACTCGTCGTCCTCGTCCTCACCGTTTTCGGTCAGAACGGGGGAGCCGTGGTGCGACCACAGTTTCCAGCCGTCCTCTGTGCGACGGAACACATTGGTGGCCACGATGAGCTGTCCGACGAGCGGGCCGAGTTCGCCCGCCTCCTCGGCCGGGCCACCGCTCAGCGTGTTCTCGGTGCACACCACCAGGGCGGTGTCGCCCAGGACGTTCACCTTCACGTCGGTGAGGAAGAACTGGATGTACTCCGTGTTCGCCATGATCAGGGCGTACGAGCGCAGCACCTCGCCGCGCCCCGAAAGCACCGGCCAGCCCGGGTGAACGCAGGAGATCTCGTCGTCCAGCCAGAGCACCGAAAGCTCTTCGAAGTCGCCGCGTTCCACGGCCTCGTAGAACGCCGTGTTGGCCTGTTCGACCAGCTCTACGTCCGTGCGCGCGCGGCTCACAGGGCTCCTTCTACGGCTCTGGCGACCCGTACGGCGTCGGCGGTCGCCCGTACCTCGTGGACGCGCACCGCCCAGGCGCCCTCGTGGGCGGCGATGGCGGAGACGGCGGCGGTGGCCGCGTCTCTTTCCCGGGCGGGCGGCGGGGTGGCTCCCTCGCCGGCGTCGGCCGCGAGCACGTGGCCGAGGAACCGCTTGCGGGAGGCGGCCACCAGCAGGGGGCGGCCCAGCGCGCGCAGCTCGGCGAGGTGGGCGACCAGGGCCAGGTCGTGCTCGGCCTGCTTGGCGAAGCCGAGGCCCGGGTCGATGACGATGCGCTCGGGGGCGATGCCGCCCGCGATGACGGCCTCCATGCGCGCGCGCAGCTCGGACACGACCTCGCCGACCACATCGGCGTACACCGCGCGGCTGTTCATCTGCTCGCTGAAGCCGCGCCAGTGCATGACGACGAAGGGCGCTCCGGCCGCCGCGACGGCCGGGATCATGGCGGGGTCGGCGAGGCCGCCGCTGACGTCGTTGACCAGGGCGGCGCCCGCGGCAATGGCCCGCTCGGCGACGGCGGCGCGCATGGTGTCCACGGAGACGGTGACGCCCTCGGAGGCCAGACCGCGCACGACGGGGATCACCCGCTTGAGCTCTTCGTCGGCGTCGACGCGGGAGGCGCCGGGGCGGGTCGACTCACCGCCGACGTCGATGAGGTCGGCCCCCTCGGCGACGAGGTCCAGGCCGCGCTTGACCGCGGCGGTCGTGTCGAACCAGCGCCCACCGTCGGAGAAGGAGTCGGGCGTCACATTGACGACCCCCATCACCGCACAGCGGTCCCACTCCGGCAGACCCTCGATCCGGCCACGCGTGCGCAACGTACTCATGCGTCCAGCGTAGGCGTCAGGCGGTGGTGCCAGGACCGCGCGCACCGCAGAAGACCCGGCCGAGGAGCTCGTAGAGGGTGGCGCGGTCGGCGTCGTCCAGGGCGTCGAGAGCGGCATGGGTGGCGTTCATGCGGGCCCGGATGGCGTCGACGGTCTCTTCGCCCGTGGGGGTGAGGACGACGTTCTTGACGCGGCGGTCGTTGGGGCTGACCTCGCGGCGTACGAGGTCGCGCTTCTCCAGCCGGTCGACGATCCCGGTGATGTTGGAGGCGTCGCAGGCCAGGGTGGTCGCGAGGACGCGCATCGAGGCGGGGGCCGCGCGCAGCACGCCGAGGGTCTTGGCCTGGCTGGCGCTGAGGCCCGCGTCGGCGGCGGCCAGCGAGAAGTCGCCGTAGTAGCCGCTGAAGGCCTCGGCGAGCCGTGCCATGAGCTGGGCCTTGGTGGGGGGTGTCCGGATCGTCTCTGCCATGCCGCCAGCTTAGCGCTCGCTACTTGACGATCTAAACCATTGAGGTCTACGGTCTATCTATTGCTTGAGATCATCAAGCAATCACCCAGGAGCCATGCGAGGAGCATCACCATGAAGGCCATCACCTACCGCGCCTACGGCAGCCCGGACGGTCTCGAGTACGGCGACGTGCCGAGCCCGAAGCTCGGTCCGGACAGCGTGCTGGTCCGCGTCAGGGCCGCCTCGGTCAACCCCGTCGACTGGAAGATCCAGGCCGGCTACCTCGACTCCGCGCTCGACGCGGTCTTCCCCGTCGTCCCCGGCTGGGACGTCGCCGGTGTGGTGGAGCAGGCGGGCGTCGCGGTGACCGAATTCGCGCCGGGTGACGAGGTCATCGGATACGTACGCGAGGACTTCGTCTCCCGCGGCACCTTCGCCGAGTACGTCGCGGCGCCTGTACGCACCCTGGCCCGCAAGCCAGCGAACCTCTCCTTCGAGGAGGCCGCGGGGCTGCCGTTGGCCGGCCTCACCGCTTACCAGGCGCTCACCCGCCACCTGAAGCTCAGCGAGGGGGACACGCTGCTCGTGCACGCGGCGGCGGGCGGTGTCGGCTCGCTCGCGGTGCAGATCGCGCGCGCCTTCGGCGTCCGGGTCATCGGCACGGCCAGCGAGCGCAACCATGAGTACCTGCGGTCCCTGGGGGCCCTTCCGGTGACGTACGGCGAAGGGCTGGCCGACCGTGTGCGGGAGCTGGCGCCCGAAGGCGTCGATGCGGCACTCGACCTCGTCGGCGGTGACGCGCTCAAGATCTCGCCGGAGCTGCTCGCCCCCGGAGGCCGGCTGGCCTCCATCGCGGACGGCGCGGTGCTCGGCCTCGGCGGTACGTACGTCTTCGTGCGCCCCGACACCGCCGATCTGACCGCGCTCACGGAGCTGGCCGAGCGCGGTGAGCTGGCCGTCGAGGTCGCCGCCGTGTTCCCGCTGGAGAAGGCCGCCGATGCGCTGCGGCTCAGCATGGACGGCCACACCCGCGGCAAGATCGCGATCAGTGTCGGCTGAGCCGAGCCGGGCTCAGGCGGCGGTCTGCCCGGCCTCGCGCACCCGCACCTGTGCCGGGTGAGCGCACGGGCGCGGCTTCCCGGCCGCCGCGCGGCGGGCGAACGGGCGGGGCAGCGCGAGCGTGACGAAGCCCTCAGCCTGCATCGCGGCGAAGCCGATGCGCGGCAGGTCGCGGGTGGTGCGGAAGACCACGAAACGCGGCTCCCAGCGTGGCCGGAACTTGGCGTTGAACTTGTACAGCGACTCGATCTGGAACCAGCGGGAGAGGAAGACCAGCAGGCCGCGCCACACCCGCAGGACCGGTCCCGCCCCGATCCTCTCGCCGCGCGCGAGCGCCGAGCGGAACATCGCGAAGTTGAGGGAGACGCGTTCGACGCCGAGCCGGGGAGCGGCCTGGAGCGCGGCGACGATCAGCAGTTCGTTCATGCCGGGGTCGGCGGAGCGGTCGCGGCGCATCAGGTCCAGGGACATGCCGTCCGTACCCCACGGGACGAAGTGGAGTACGGCCTTCAGGTCGCCGTACGCCGAATCCGCGCCGTCCGTCGCGGCCGTCTTGTGGGCGGTCGCGATCACACAGTCCCCGTCGCCGGGTTCCCCGATGCGGCCGAGCGCCATCGAGAAGCCACGCTCGGTGTCCGTGCCGCGCCAGTCGGCGGCGGCCCGCCGGATGCGCTCCAGCTCGGCGTCGCCGAGGTCACGGACGCGGCGTACGCGGGTCTCGTAGCCGCTGCGCTCAATGCGCTTGACCATCTGGCGTACGTTCCGCATGGCGCGCCCGGCGAGGGAGAAATCCGGCACGTTCACCACCGCTTCGTCCCCGAGCTCCAGCGCGTCGAGCCCCGTCTCGCGGGTCCACACCTCGCCGCCGGTCTCGCTGCAGCCCATCACGGCCGGCGTCCAGGAGTGCGCCTTGGCCTCGTCCATGAAGCGCTCGATGGCGCCCGGCCAGGCCTCCACGTCGCCGATCGGGTCACCACTGGCGAGCATCACGCCGGAGACCACGCGGTAGGTGACGGCCGCCTTGCCGCTGGGGGAGAAGACGACGGCCTTGTCGTGGCGCAGTGCGAAGTGGCCGAGGGAGTCGCGGCCGCCGTGCCGGGCCAGCAGCTCGCGCAGCCGCCGCTCGTCTTCGGGGGTGAGGCGGGCCGCCGGGTGCTCGGGCCGCAGAGCCAGGTAGATGGTGGTGACGGCGGTGAGCAGGCCCAGGGCGCCGAGGGAGTAGCCGACGGTCCAGGAGACCCGGCCCGCGTAGTCGACGGGACCCTCGAAGCCGAAGAGGCCGTACAGGACGTGCTCCAGACGCTCCGCCACGCTCGGGTTGCCGACCACCCTCGCCGGGTGCGAGCTGACGATGACCAGGCCGAGTCCGAGCGAACCCGCCCCGAGCAGGAAGAAGTTCGCGAGCGCCTTCCACCGGCTGCGCGGATCGGGCAGTGCCTCGAACTCGCCGCGGTGGCGCACCAGGAGAGCGAGCAGGGCGAGTGAGAGCAGTACGCCTATGACCGAGTTCCGGTAGATGAGCTGCGCCACCGCTCCGGCGGGCAGCAGGACCACGGCGGCCTGCCAGGCGCGGCGCTTGTGGCGCTTGAGGCCGTGCGCGAGAAGCAGCAGCAGTACGCCCGCGCTGATCGCCAGCGCGGCCGCGAACGGGCCGAGCGCCCCAGGAAGCACCTCGGCGAAGGAGTGCATCCTGCTGTGCCGGAAGCGCGGAAAGACGCCGGCGGCGATGTCGAGGAGGCCCACGACAGCGCAGGCCGTGCCGACCAGGGAGGGCACGCGCTCGGGGCGCGGGCCCCGGACGATCCGCCGTAGCCGACCCGGAACCGCACCAGTTTTATCCCCATCTAGCCTGATAGACATCGCTTCCCGTGGCTCCGCGAGAGAATTTCTGTCCTTGGGCCGAAGCAGGCCGGACAATTTGCGCCCTCTAGGACGGCGCATCCGGGGGGCGGGTTCACTCGCTCTCAGGAAATTCTCAGGCAGAAAGCTCGCTCCTCATCATGGGTCTCACCAGTAACACAGTTCTGACGCTCGCGGTCCTTCTGGCAGTGGTTCTGTTCGTCGCGACAGTCTTGCTCTGGCCGCGCCTGGCTGCCCGTAACTGGCGCTCCGTACTCGGCCGTGTCGGCCTGCTGCTCGCGACCCAGCTGCTGCTGTTCGCCTCCGTGGGACTCGCTGCCAACAAGTCCTTCCTCTTCTACGGCTCTTGGACCGATCTTTTCGGGCAGGAGACGGAGATGGGCGTGGTCGTCGACCACTCGGCCGGTGCCAGGGACCTCAAGGTCGTCGACACGCAGGGCATGGATGTGCCGGGCGGCTCGAAGCCGGCGGTGGGAGGCCAGATACAGAAGGTCGTCATAGCGGGCGAGAAGTCGAGGATAGCCAGCCAGGCCTACGTCTATCTGCCGCCCGAGTACTTCAGGCCGCAGTACGCCGAGAAGACCTTCCCGGCGGCCCTGGTGCTCACCGGATACCCGGGCACGGCCGAGAACCTGCTCAAGGGGCTGCGCTACCCGCGAACGGCGCACACCCAGGCGCAGGCGGGCAGGATGCAGCCGATGGTCCTGGTGATGCTGCGGCCGACCGTGGCGCCGCCACGCGACACCGAATGCGTGAACGTGCCCGGCGGCCCGCAGACCGAGACCTTCCTCGCCGGCGACATTCCGAAGGCGGTGTCGGAGTCCTACCGGGTGGGCACCCGGGCGCGGAACTGGGGCGTCATAGGGAACTCCACCGGCGGTTACTGCGCCCTGAAGTTCGCCATCCACCACCCCGGGACCTTCGGTGCGGGCGCCGGCCTGTCCGCGTACTACAGGGCGGCGGAGGACTCGACGACCGGTGACCTCTTCCACGGTGACAACGGCGAGCGGAAGCGGGCCGACCTGCTGTGGAGCCTGGACCACGTGAAGCCGTCGAAAACGTCGTCGTTCCTGGTGACCAGCTCCAAGGAGGGCGAGGAAAATCTCAAGGAGACGGTGAAGTTCATCGAGAAGGTGAGGCCGCCCGCACGGGTTTCCTCGATCACGCTGGACAGCGGCGGCCACAACTTCGGCACTTGGCGGCGCGAGATACCGGCCGCCATGGAGTGGATCAGCGACAGGCTCAGGGCGAGCTGACGGACTCCACTTCGACCGCGGTACGGGGAACGGCCTGCGCGTCGGCGTCGATGGAGCGGCGCAGCGCCTCGTGGAGGCGGGCGGGGGTGAGCACGCCGAGGAAGCGTCCGGCGCTGTCCTTGTCGATGACGGCGATCCAGCCCGCGTCGTGCTGGAGCATCGTGGAGAAGGCCTGCTTGAGGGAGGCGCCGACGGGCAGCCAGGCCTCCATGCGGCGGGCGTGTTCGCGTACGGTCCCGGTCGCCGTACGGGCCTGCTCGGCGGAGATCCAGCCGTGCAGGTCGTCGGAGCTGTCCAGGACGACGGCCCAACGGGCTCCTTCCGCGGTCAGCTTGGCAGCGGCCTTCTTGACCGGGTCGTCGAGATGGACGACGGGCGGCTGTTCCAGGTCGCCGGGCTCGATGGGCGTGACGGAAAGGCGCTTGAGGCCGCGGTCGGCGCCGACGAAATCCGCGACGTACGGGGTGGCGGGTGCGCCGAGGACGGCGGCCGGGGCGTCGAACTGCTCGATCCTGCCCTGCCCGTAGACGGCGATGCGGTCGCCGAGCCGGACGGCCTCCTCGATGTCGTGGGTGACGAAGAGGACGGTCTTGCGCACCTGGGACTGGAGCCGCAGGAACTCGTTCTGGAGGTGCTCGCGTACGACCGGGTCGACCGCGCCGAAGGGCTCGTCCATCAGCAGTACGGGCGGGTCGGCGGCCAGCGCCCGGGCCACGCCGACGCGTTGGCGCTGGCCGCCGGAGAGCTGGTCGGGGTAGCGGTCGCCGTGGACGGACGGGTCGAGGCCGACCAGGTCCAGGAGTTCGGCGGCGCGCTCTCGGGCCTTGGCGCGCTTGACGCCGAGGAGGTGGGGGACGGTCGCGGTGTTGTCCAGGACCGTCTTGTGGGGGAAGAGGCCGACCTGCTGGATGACATAGCCGATACGGCGGCGGAGCTGGACGGGGTCGATGGTCGATATGTCGTCCCCGTCGAGGAATATCCGGCCGTCGGTCGGCTCGATCAGCCGGTTCACCATCTTCATGGTGGTGGTCTTGCCGCAGCCGGACGGGCCGACGAGCGTGACCAGTTCGCCCTCGGCGACTTCGAAGGAGAGGTCGTCGACGGCGGTTGTGCCGTCGGCGTACCGCTTGGTGACGTGCTCGAATCGGATCATGATTCCCCATTGTGGCCGGTCCGGTGTCAAGACCATGTTGCGGGAATGTGGCGGGCCCCGGCGGTTGTCAGTGGCTGGGGATAGGGTCGTCAGACAGAGGTTCGAGGTCTCGGGGGAGGTGGGGCGGAGTGAGCGGCGGCCAGAGCTGTCTGACGGCGAACGACTGGATTTGCGGGGAGTATGTCCGCTCCCGCGGCCAGGAGTTGACCGACGCGACTGTCCAGCATGTGTGGATCACGCTGGTTTCGGTGGCGATCGGCCTGCTCATCGCCTTTCCGCTGGCGCTGCTCGCCCGTGGCGACGGCGGACGCCGGTCGAGATTCGCCGGCCCGGTCCTCGGCCTCACGACCGTGCTCTACACGGTCCCCTCGCTGGCGATGTTCTCGCTGCTGCTGCCGGTGTTCGGCCTTTCGGCGGCCGTGGTGGTCACGGGACTCGTGCTCTACTCGCTGACCGTTCTCGTGCGGAACATCCTGGCCGGGCTCGAAGCGGTGCCGGCGGAGGCGCGGGAGGCCGCGCTGGGGATGGGGTACGGCCGCGGGCGGCTGCTGTGGGAGGTCGAACTGCCGCTGGCGCTGCCCGCCCTGCTGGCCGGGGTGCGCATCGCGACGGTGTCGACGGTCGCCCTGACGACGGTCGGCGCGATCGTGGGGTACGGCGGCCTGGGGGCACTGATCGTCGACGGCCTCGACTCCCTCTTCAAGGCGCAGGTCCTGACGGCCTCGGTGATCTGCGTGCTGCTGGCGGTGGTGGCCGACCTGCTGCTGCTCACCCTCCAGCGGCTGCTGACGCCGTGGACGAGGCCGCGTACGCCCCGAATACGTACGACGGGCCGCGCTGCCGTCTCCACCACCCGTATCGCGAAGGCCGGCTGATTCATGGGAGTGATCGGGGACGCCTTCGCGTGGCTGGCCACCGGCGCCAACTGGCAGGGTGAGAGCGGCGTCTGGGACCGGCTGGCCGAGCACCTCTACTTCAGCGGCGTGTGCCTGCTGCTGTCCTGTCTGATCGCGCTGCCCGTGGCGCTCTGGCTCGGACACCTGGGCCGGGGCGGCGCGCTCGCCATCAACCTCTCCAACGCGGGGCGGGCGATCCCCACCCTCGCGGTGCTGATCCTGCTGACGCTCACACCTCTGGGCAAGCAGGGCGACCTGCCGACGATCATCGCGCTGGTGCTGTTCGCCGTACCGCCACTGCTGACTAACGCGTACATCGGTATGCGCGAGGTGGACCGGGCGGTGGTGGAGGCGGCGCGCGGGATGGGCATGTCGGGGTGGCAGCTGTTCGTACGGGTCGAACTGCCCCTCGCGTACCCGCTGGTGATGACCGGGCTCAGGTCGGCGGCCGTCCAGGTGGTGGCTACCGCCACGCTGGCCGCGATGGCGGGCGAGGGCGGCCTGGGCAGGATCATCACGGCCGGCTTCAACACGTACAACACGCCGCAGGTGGTGGCGGGCGCATTGCTCGTCGCTGTTCTCGCGCTGCTGGTGGAGGGCGTGCTGGTGGCGGCGGACCGGCTGCTCGACCCGATGCGGCGGCGCGGTGCGGTGTCGCGGCAGACGGCCTGACGATGGCTCTTTTCTTCTTCCTTGGATGGTGAACCTCATGAGCAGGATCTCGCGTACAGCAGGTGCGGTAGCGGCCGTGATCGCACTGGCCGGAGGGCTGGCGGCGTGCGGCGGCAAAAACCTGGAGGAGGGCGGGACCGGTGGTGCGGCCGGGACCGGTGACACCGGCAAGAAGGCGTCGCTGGTCATCGGCTCAGCCGGATTCACCGAGTCCAAGGTGCTGGCCGAGCTGTATGCGCAGCTCCTCGACGAAGCCGGATACGGCACCTCCATCAAGACGGTGGAGAACCGTGAACTGTACGAACCCGCCCTGGAGAAGGGCGAGATCGACGTCGTACCGGAATACGCCGCTACGCTTGCCGAATTCCTCAACGCGAAGGCCAACGGCCCGAAGGCGCCGGAGAAGAATCCGGTCGCGTCCAGCGATGTGGCCGCCACCTTCAAAGCACTGGAGAAGCTCGCGGAGCCGCGCGGACTGAAGGTGCTGCCGGCGGGCGAGGCCGTCGACCAGAACGCCTTCGCGGTGAGCAAGGAATACGCCGACAAGAACAACCTCAAGACTCTTTCCGATCTTGGTAAGTCGAAGCTCAAGGTGAAGATCGCGGCGGGCGACGAATGCGAGATCCGGCCCTTCTGCGCACCGGGTCTGAAGAAGAAGTACGGGATCGACGTCACCGGCGTCGACCCCAAGGGCGTAGGCACCCCGCAGTCCAAGCAGGCCGTCAAGGACGGCGCGGATCAGCTGGTGCTGACCACGACCACCGACGCGACTCTGGCCGGCTTCGGACTCGTACTCCTGGAGGACGACAAGAACCTCCAGAACGCCGACAACGTACTGCCGGTGGTCAATGCGAAGGACGCCGGAACGCAGGAGATAGCGGACGCTCTCGGCAAGCTCACCAAGGTGCTGACGACCGAAGATCTGGTGGAGCTGAACCGGAAGATCGACGCTGACAGGGCCAAGCCGGCCGACGCCGCGAAGGAGTATCTGGAGTCGAAGGGTCTGATCAAGAAGTAGATCGCGTAAGGAATTGGGTAACCGCCCGGGAACAGATTGCCGGGCGGTGCCCCATCCGCCGTCTACGCACGGTAAATTTCAGGCCATGCCACGTGGACGCCACCGCCATTCCCCACCCCTGCACAGGATCCTTCCGCCTTCGGCGGTCGCCGGCGCGTCAATACTCTGCGCCGCCGGTGCCTGGTTGTTCGCGGAACCGGTGGTGCTGCGCGGTCTGGTCGCGGCCGCGGCCGCCGCGGCGGTCACCGGTGCGGTCCTCATGCGCGGCTGGGACCGTGCGGCGGGCCGGCGTGTAGCCGAATTGTCGCGGGCCCGTGCGAGCGACGAGTGGAAGACCGAGGAGCGAATAGCCGACCTCGAATCGGACCTCGAGGAGTCGCGCGAGCTGCGCGCCAAGCTCGACGCGAAACTGCGCACGAAGCGGGTCGAACTGGCCGCCCTGCGCGGCGAGCACGCCGCGCTCCTGCGGCGTTACGCGACGGCGGAGACCGAGCGGGCCAGCGCGCTGGAAGGCCGGCGGCTGCTGGCCATCGAGGCGGCGGCCCCCGCCAAGGCGTTGCCGGCTGCGGGAAGTTCGCCGACGCCGTCCGCGTATCTGAGGGCGTCCATGGCGCTGGACAAGCTGTCGCGCAACGCGGCGGAGCAGGAATCCCGGAAGTCGCGGGAGTCGCGGGAGGAGCCCGGGGGGAAGCCGGAGGGGAAGCCCGAGGCGGCCGCCGGTAGCGACGCCGTGCCCTCCCCGGAGCACGCTCGCCCGTCGTCCGCCGTTGTGCCGCGCCCCATCCCGGCCCCCTCCGCGGTCGTGCCGTACGCCACCCAGCGCCGCCGCGCGTCGCGCACCCAGGGCGGCTTCGACTTCTTCGGCACCCAGAAGTCGGCCGCGGCGGCGATCGAAGCCGTCCAGAGCGAGGACCTCGCGGACGTGGTGGGCGAGGAGGCGCTGGCCGATGCGCGTCGGGCATCCGATGGTCGCGTGGTGGGCCAGGTCATCGACCTGACGGCCCACGACGAAACGGAACAACTCGACGTGGCGGTCCTGCGCAGCGCGATCTCGTAACCCCGGGGGCCCGGCTGGGGCTCCGCCCCAGACCCCGCTCCTCAAACGCCGGAGGGGCTGGATGGTGCGGCCGAACGCAGCCCGTCCGGCGGCGTGGGGAAAAAGCCCCGCGCAGCGGTACGCCCTACGCCGAGTGCGGGCCGCCGCCGGCCCGTACCAGCCCCGACTCGTACGCCAGCACCACCACCTGCACCCGGTCCCGCAGGTTGAGCTTGGTCAGGATGCGGCCAACGTGCGTCTTGACCGTGGCTTCCGACAGGACCAGCCGCGCCGCGATCTCACCGTTCGACAGCCCCTGCGCCACGAGCAGCATCACCTCCCGCTCACGTTCGGTGAGCCGCGCCAGCGCGGTGTCGACGGCCTTCGTCTCCTTGCCCGTGCTCGGAAGCATCGGCGAGAAGCGGTCCAGCAGCCGCCGCGTGGTCGACGGCGCGACAACCGCGTCACCGCTGTGCACCGAGCGGATCGCGGCCAGCAGTTCGGCCGGCGGCACGTCCTTGAGCATGAAGCCGCTGGCCCCGGCCTTCAGCCCGGAGAAGGCGTACTCGTCCAGGTCGAAGGTGGTCAGGATGAGCACCTTCGGAGCGTCAGGATCCGCGCAGATGCGCCGCGTCGCCTCGACGCCGTCCAGCCTCGGCATCCGTACGTCCATCAGCACGACGTCCACCGCCGTGGAACGCAGCACCTCGATCGCCTCCGCCCCGTCGCCGGCCTCCGCGACGACGTCCATGTCCGGCTGGGCGGCCAGGACCATCCGGAAGCCGGTGCGCAGCAGCACCTGATCGTCTACGAGCATCACGCGGATGGACATGGGGTGGGGTGCCTTTCGTCGGCGTAGCCAGGGTGGTGGCGGGCAACTCAGTGGGCCGGTTTGAGCGGTAGCAGCGCGCTGATCCGGAAGCCGCCGCCCGGCCGCGGCCCCGCGTCGAGCGTGCCGCCGACCATACCCACGCGCTCGCGCATGCCGATCAGGCCGTGTCCCCGACCGTCCGCGCCACCGTCCTCGTACAGTTCGTGCGCCGCGCCCCGCCCGTCGTCCTCGACCAGCAGCCCGAGCCCGTCGTCGAAGTACACGAGCCGCACGCTCGCACCCGCCTCGGGCCCGCCGTGCTTGCGCGTGTTGGTGAGGGCTTCCTGCACGATGCGGTACGCCGTGAGCTCCACCCCGCTCGGCAGCGGCCGCGGCGTGCCCTCGACCTTGAAGTCGACGCTCAGTCCGGCGGTCCGTACCTGCTCGACGAGATCCTCGATCTGCTCGACGTCGGGCTGCGGCACGTACTCGCCGCCCACCGCCTGCTCACCGGTCCGCAGCACACCCAGCAGCCGCCGCATCTCTGCCAGCGCCTGGCGGCCGGTCGTCGAGATGGTCTCCAGCGCCTGCCTCGCCTGCGCGGGCGAGGCGTCCAGGACGTACGCCGCGCCGTCCGCCTGGACGACCATCACGGAGACGTTGTGCGCGACGACGTCGTGCAGTTCGCGGGCGATACGGGCCCGCTCGGCGGCGACGGCCACCTTCGACTGCGCCTCGCGCTCCTTCTCCAGGCGCGCGGCGCGCTCCTCCAGCTCGGCGAAGTACGCGCGCCGGGTGCGCATCGAGTCGCCGAGGACCCACGCCAGCGCGAAGGGGAGCGCCATGACGACCGCGAAGAAGACCGAGGCGAGGACCGTGCCGTCCTTGTCGGCCGGCCAGCGCAGCTGCGCGAGCGGAGCCGCCGCGAGGCCGCCTACGAGCGCGACCCGGGATATCCAGCGGGGCCCGTCGCTCGCGGCGACGGTGTAGATGATGACGAGCATGGCCCAGTCGGCCGGATTGACCTCCACGTCCAGCACGAGCTGCGCGACGCCCATCAGGACGGCCAGCAGCAGCATCCTCTGCGGCGCGCGGCGGCGCAGGGCGACCACGAGGCAGAGCAGCGTGATGATCGGGACGGCCGCGATGCGTGAGTCGCTGCCCATCGACGCCTGGACGGCCCACAGCAGGGAGAACCCGAGGAGCAGCACAGCCCAGAAGCTGTCGACACTCGTCGGGTGCCTGCGGATGAAATCGTAGAGGCGTTGCACGTAACCCAGCGTAGGGAAAACGAATAGGTGCAGGGGTCAACCGGAGGGGCGATCCGGTGGCCTGGAGCCTACTCCCCAAGGTGGAGACTTGGTGCCGTGACGGATGAGTGGCAGGGGTGGCGGGAGGCGGCGGAGCAGGCGCTCTACGGCCCCGAAGGTTTCTACGTGCGCCCCGACGGCCCCGGCCCGTCCGGCCATTTCCGTACGTCGGTGCACGCCTCCGCGCTGTTCGCGGGGGCGGTCGCGCGGCTGCTGGGGGACGTCGACGAGGCGCTCGGGCGGCCACGGGAGCTGGCGCTGGTCGACGTGGGGGCGGGGCGGGGCGAACTGCTCTCGGCGGCACTCGCGGCGCTGGCGCCAGAACTTTCGGCGCGCGTGAGGGCGTACGCGGTGGAGCGCGCGCCCCGGCCGACGGGCCTGAACCACCGCATCGAGTGGCTCGCCGAACCCCCGTCGGGCGTCGCCGGGCTGCTGTTCGCGAACGAGTGGCTGGACAACGTCCCGGTGGACGTGGCCGAGACGGACGCGGCGGGTGTCGCGCGGTACGTGCTCGTACGCCGACAAGACGGCGAGGAGCGCCTGGGCGACCCGGTGGCCGGGCCGGACGCGGAGTGGCTCGCGCGCTGGTGGCCGCTGCCGCCGGACGCCGAGCCCGGGCTGCGGGCCGAGATCGGCCGCCCGCGCGACGAGGCGTGGGCGGCGGCGGTCGCGACGCTCGACGCGGGCCTGGCCGTCGCGGTCGACTACGGCCACGAGCGGGCGGCGCGTCCGCCCTTCGGCACGCTGGCCGGCTTCCGGGCGGGCCGCGAGGTACGCCCGGTCCCGGACGGCAGTTGCGACATCACGTCCCACGTCGCGCTGGACGCCTGCGCGCTGCCCGGCGCGGAGCTGCTGCCGCAGCGCGAGGCGCTGCGCCGCCTGGGCGTAACGGCCGACCGGCCCCCGCTGGCCCTGGCGACCACGGACCCGGCGGCGTACGTACGAGCGCTGTCGGGAGCGGGCGAGGCGGCGGAACTGACGGCCCGAGGCGGCCTGGGTGACTTCACCTGGCTAAAACAGCCCGTCCCACACCCTGAACCGACGCTCGCCCGCCCGTCCGGCTGAGCGCGACGTTCGCCCCGCTGGGCGGGGGACGCTCGGCTGACCGTCCGGCGGGGCGTGGTGCTCACCCCGTAGGGCGGCGGAGGCTCGGCTGAACTGTCCGGCGGTGCGTGAGGGGGCGTGTCGGGGCGCTCCCCGCAGGGTGTCGAACGCAACCACCCCGAAGGACCGCGAGTACCCGAACGTTCGGCACCCGAGGAGACGCCCCGGCACGTCACCGCCCCCGCACCCCGGCACGCCCTCCCGCACGCCCCCGCACCCGCGCGGCCGCGGCGATCCCGGCGGGGGGATACTGGCCTCATGACGGAGACCATGGTCGGCATCGGCGGCGCGGCGGAGAGCACCGACATGGTGCTCAACATCGGCCCGCAGCATCCCTCCACGCACGGCGTCCTCCGCCTCAGGCTCGTGCTCGACGGAGAGCGCATCCAGCACGCGGAGCCGGTCATCGGCTACATGCACCGCGGCGCGGAGAAGCTTTTCGAGGCCCGCGACTACCGCCAGATCGTGATGCTCGCGAACCGCCACGACTGGCTGTCCGCGTTCTCCAACGAGCTGGGCGTCGTCATGGCCGTCGAGCGCATGCTCGGCATGGAGGTCCCGGAGCGCGCGGTCTGGACCCGCACGCTCCTCGCCGAGCTGAACCGAGTCCTCAACCACCTGATGTTCCTCGGCTCATATCCCCTCGAACTGGGCGGAATCACCCCGGTCTTCTACGCGTTCCGCGAGCGCGAAGAGCTGCAGGCGGTCATGGAGGAGGTCTCCGGCGGCCGCATGCACTACATGTTCAACCGGGTCGGCGGCCTCAAGGAGGACCTTCCCGCGGGCTGGCTCGGCCGGGCCCGCGAGGCCGTGGCGGACGTCCGGTCCCGGATGGACGTGTACGACGAGCTCGTCATCGGCAACGAGATCTTCCGCGGCCGTACGCGCGACGTCGGCGTACTGTCGCGCGAGGCCGTCCACGCGTACGGCGTCAGCGGCCCGATCGCCCGCGCCTCCGGCGTCGACTTCGACCTGCGGCGCGACGAGCCGTACCTCGCGTACGGCGAGCTCCAGGACACCCTCAAGGTCGTCACCAGGACCGAGGGCGACTGCCTCGCACGCTTCGAGATCCTTCTGGAGCAGACGCACAACTCTCTGGACCTGGCGGACGCCTGCCTGGACCGGATGGCCGGGCTCGCGCCCGGTCCGATCAACCAGCGGCTGCCCAAGGTGCTGAAGGCCCCGGAGGGGCACACGTACGCCTGGACCGAGAATCCGCTCGGCATCAACGGCTACTACCTCGTCTCGAAGGGCGAGAAGACGCCGTACCGGCTGAAGCTGCGCTCGGCGTCGTTCAACAACATCCAGGCCCTGGTGGAACTGCTCCCGGGAACGCTCGTCGCCGACATGGTGGCGATCCTCGGATCGCTCTTCTTCGTCGTGGGCGACATCGACAAGTGACGAGCCCGCCTCAGTAGCTCAGCAGCTCAGTAGCTCAGCTGTTCGTCCCAGTCCGTTCCGCGCCCGTCCGGCGTGAGGTCGAACAGGTTCCAGAGCGGTTCGATGGTGCCGAGATGCCGTGGGCCGTGCGCGGGATCATCGGTGGGCGCGTAGAGCAGCTCCGAGCCCCAGAAGTGGCGGATCTCCTCGCCGTCGCGCCGGAACACGTTCAGCATCGGCATCGACGCCCCGTCCGCCGTCTCCGCCAGATAGTCGCGCCGGTATGTATTGCCGGCGGCGGACAGGAGCCGCAGCCGCCGCCAGCCGCGCTCCTCGGCGAAGGCGAGAAGCCGAGGCAGCGGCGCTTTAGCCACGACCGCGAAGTTGACGCGCTGGGTGACGTGCTCGACGGCGCCGTCGAGCTGATCGAGGATGGCCGTACACGACGGGCACGGTCCTTCTTCGAGCCTCAGCTGCGCGGTACGTCCCTCCTTCGGCCCCGGCCGGTCGTCGCCGGGATCGCGCGGGAACATGAAGCCGTAGATCACCAGCGAGTCCTTGCCGGGCGCGAACAGCTCCGAGAGCCGCACGTCCGCCGGAGCGCCGTCGGGCCCCGCCCCCTGGAAGACGTAATCCTGCGGAACCAGCCCGCCCGGCGGCAGCCTGCGCCTCGCGGCGGCCACCGCCTCGGTGGCGCGGCGCAGCGAGACCTCCTGCAGCAGCAACCGGTCGCGTGCGGCGCGGTACTCCGCCGATTCACCAGGAAACGTCACAGCCATACCTCCAGCGTGTGGTCTGCGACGGTCCGCGGCCAGTCGGTACTCGTCTCAGCGCAGGACGGCCTCCAGAAAGTCGCTGCCCAGCCGGGACACCACCTGGAGGTCCAGGCCGTGCAGGACGTAGCGGCCGCGGCGCTGGGTGGTCAGCAGGCCGGCCTTCCGCAGGATCGTCAGGTGCCGGGAGACCTCGGGGGCGGTGATGCCGTGTGCCTCGGCGAGCTCGCCCGTGGTGTACGGGCTGCGGGCGAGGTTCCGGCACAGGCGCATGCGCATCGGGTGGGCCAGCGCCTCCATCCGCAGCTTCAGCAACTCCACCGAAGCGGGGCACGGCAGTTCGGGGGCGCCGACCGGGTAGTGGATCACCGGACGCCAGCCCGGGGCGTGCAGGATCGACAGGTGCGGCCAGCCGAAGCTGGACGGGACGAAGGTGAGGCCCGCGCCGACGGCAGGCTCCACGGCGCTGGTGCGGCCCTCGGCCAGCTTGTCGGCGTGGATACGAACTCTCGCCCCGCCCGCGCCCCGGCTCTCCTTCAGCGTCAGCGCGGAGGACACGGCGTGCAGCGCCTCGGCCAGGCCCTTGTGGCGCAGCACTTCGCCGTTGTGCCGGGCGTCGGCGGCCAGCTGGACCCGTATGCGACGCCAGGTGTCCGCGAAGAACGCCTGGTCGCAGTCCTCGAACAGCCGCCGCAGCCAGGCCCGTACGGACGCCGGGTCGGCCAGCAGCCGACGCGCGAAGTCCGTCTGCTTCGGCCCGCGCGCGGCGGCCAGGTCCAGGGCGCGGTCGCGCATCGCCCGGTCGACGAGGGGGGACGGGCTGACGATTCCGTACGTACTGGAGCAGGTGAACTCCAGGGCGGCCGAGACGAACCGCTCGTCGTCCAGCCGGTCCAGCGCGTCCAGGTCCTCGCTGAGCGTCGCGCCCGTCCTGCCGTCGCCGCCGCGTACGCCGGCGAACGGCATGAACACGTCCGAGAACGTACTCCGCCACAGGAATTCCGCCTCGCTCAACCGGTCGGCGAGGTCCGGTTTGAGGGAGGCGGCGGTCGCGGTCGCCCAGCCGTGCAGCCCCGGGTGGTGGCCGGGTTCGGACAGGGCGTGCAGGGCCATGCCGAGCTCCGCCAGCGGGGAGGTCTCGAAGGCGATGCGCTCGGGCGGCAGGCCGGTGATGTCGATGGACACGCTCATGGGCTCCATCGTGCCCGGCGCCACTGACAGTCGGGCCGTCGATTGACGGGGCTCGTCAAACGAAGCGCGTTGCCGGGGGCGGCGTACGCATGGTGAGGACATGAACGCCACTCAGCAGCACATGCTCGACGTCTACCGCGCCGCCCAGCTCGGCTCTCCTGCTCCGCCGGCGCCCGGCCTCAACGACTGGCAGGTGGTTCGGGAGGTCCGCGACCACCAGCGCGTCCGGGCGGTGGTGGAGGACCGGCCCGCGCGGAGCCGCCGCCTTCGGACCGCGCTGGCGAACCTTTTCGCCTCGTCCACTCGTAGCTCCAGCGCGTGCGGCTAGGGGGTGGGCACGGGTTCCCTGCGGGGCTTGTCCCCTACCCGCCCCTTCCCGAGCCTGGGGGCAAGCCCCCAGCCCCCAGACAACACAGACGCCCTACGGGCGTGTCCTCAAACGCCGGACGGGCTGGATGGTTGCCGCAACGCGGCACCCTTCAGCCCCTCCGGCGTTTGAGGAGCGGGGTCTGGGGCGGAGCCCCAGTTCGGGAAGGGGCGGGTCGGGGAAAGCCCGCCGCAGGCGGCTCTCGCCCGCACCGGCGCCACCCCTAAACCCCCTAAACCGCCAACCGCCCCGTGAAGTCCGCCGCCGCCGCCACCTTCGCGTGCGCGACGTACTCCGGCAGTCGCGGCAGCTCCCGCTCCAGGCCGAGCAGTACCGCCCCCGACATCCCGTCCAGCGACGTGTAGAAGGACACGTACACGCTGTCCGCCAGCTCGGCGATTTCCGGGAGCGTACGCCCGAAGTGGGGGGCGCACTCCCATAGTCGCGCGCCGTCGAAGTGCACCACCGCATCGCGTTCTCGCGCCGCCTCGACGACCGCCGTCAGCTCCTCCCACGACGGCAGTACGAAACCGGCGTCCCGTAGCGGCAGTTCCCGCGGCGCGTGCGTCGGGTGCACCGTACGCAGCCCGCTCACCACCGACAGCGCTCGCCGCTTCCAGACCCAGCGTCCGCGCGACACGCCGCTCCAGCCTCGGCGACGACACCGTCGCCGTACACCTCGGTCCACTCCTCCAGGTCGTACGCCGAACCGGCATCCGCCACCAGCGCCTTTCATGCGGTCAGCCTGCGCCGGCGCTGCTCCCGCTCCTGCTCCTCCCGCTGGTCTCTGTCATCAGCCGATCATCGCGTACCGTGCGGCCTCTGCCCACAGCCTGTGGACAGCGAGGCAACCGCACGAAACGCTGGCGTAGCATGACGAGAAATCGTCCGGTACCCCCCGCGGACTGGAACGGAAGGCCGTCCCCGCGTGAACGTGAACGCACCAAACGCAGCACACGAGTCCCTGGACGCCAGGGACCGCCCGGCCCGCCTCACCGTCGGCGTGGTCGGAGCCGGCAGAGTCGGCCCCGCACTGGCCGCCGCGCTGCAGCTCGCGGGCCATCGCCCGGTCGCCGTCTCCGGCGTCTCGGACGCGTCCGTACGCAGGGCCGCGACGCTCCTGCCCGACGTCCCGCTGGTCACCCCCGCCGAGGTCCTTGCCCGCGCCGAGCTCGTCCTGCTGACCGTTCCCGACGACGCCCTGCCGGGCCTGGTCGAGGGACTCGCCGAGACCGGCGCCGTACGCCCCGGACAGCTGATCGTCCACACCTCCGGGCGGTACGGAACGCGCGTCCTCGCACCCGCCCGGCGCGCCGGCGCGCTGCCGCTGGCCCTGCACCCCGCCATGACGTTCACGGGAACGTCCGTCGACGTGCAGCGGCTGGCGGGCTGTTCCTTCGGCGTCACCGCGCCCCAGGAGCTGCGTCTCGCGGCCGAGGCCCTGGTCATCGAGATGGGCGGCGAGCCCGAGTGGGTCGCCGAAGAGTCGCGCCCGCTCTACCACGCGGCCCTCGCCCTCGGCGCGAACCACCTGGTCACCCTGGTCGCCCAGTCGATGGAGCTGCTGCGCACGGCCGGCGTCGAGGCGCCCGACCGGATGCTCGGGCCGCTCCTCGGCGCCGCCCTCGACAACGCCCTGCGCTCCGGTGACGCCGCACTCACGGGGCCCGTCGCGCGCGGCGACGCGGGAACGGTCGCCGTGCACGTCGCGGAACTGCGCAAGCACGCGCCGCAGGCCGTCGCCGGATACCTCGCCATGGCCCGTACGACCGCCGACCGCGCCCTCGCGCACGGACTGCTCAAGCCGGAGCTCGCCGAGGACCTTCTCGACGCACTGGCCGACGGGACCGACGGGGCCGACGGAACCGACGGAACCGACGGGGACAAGACCACGGGAGAGGACCGATGAGCCGCGCTTTCGAGCTCGTCCCCACGCGCGAGGACCTCCAGTACGTCCTCGACCACTCCGGCGCCCCCGGCCGCACAGCCGTCGTCATGACCATGGGCGCCCTGCACGAGGGCCACGCGACGCTGATCCGCGCCGCCCGCAAGCACGTCGGACCCAAGGGCTTCGTCGTCGTCACCGTCTTCGTCAACCCGCTCCAGTTCGGCGCCGGCGAGGACCTCGACCGTTACCCCCGCACCCTCGACGCCGACCTCGCGCTCGCCGAACAGGCCGGTGCGAACGCCGTGTTCGCCCCGTCCGCCGACGAGGTCTACCCGGGTGGCGAACCGCAGGTCCGTATCGCCGCAGGACCGATGGGCGGGCGCCTCGAAGGGGCGTCCCGTCCCGGCCACTTCGACGGCATGCTGACCGTCGTCGCGAAGCTGCTGCACCTCACTCAGCCCGACGCCGCCTTCTTCGGGCAGAAGGACGCCCAGCAGCTCGCCCTGATCCGCCGCATGGCGCGCGACCTGAACTTCCCCGTCGAGATCATCGGCGTACCGACGGTCCGTGAGGACGACGGCCTGGCCCTGTCCAGCCGCAACCGCTACCTCTCGCCCGCCGAGCGCCGCACCGCGCTCTCCCTCTCCCGCGCGCTGTTCGCCGCCCGCGACCGGCTGATCGCCCTGGAGGCCCTGCACGAGCGTGCGGTCGCCCAGGGCGCGGTGACGACGCCCGCGCGCGTGGCCGCCCTCGCGGGCATCGGTGAGGCGCGTGCGGCGGCCGACGCGCACGCCGTCGAGCAGGCGGGCCACGCCGACCTGAGCGGCCCGGCCGCCGTCCGCGCGGCAGCGGCCGCCGTCCTGGACGAAGCCTCGCGCTTCGACCCCGCCCTCACCCTCGACTACGTCGCCCTCGTCGACCCCTCCGACTTCACCGAGGTCCCCGACACCTACAGCGGCGACGCGATCCTCGCCGTGGCCGCCAGGGTCGGCGCCACTCGCCTGATCGACAACGTCCCGCTGACCTTCGAGCAGGGAGCTTCGGCATGACCCGCACTGGCATACGGCTGAAGGCCCCCGCCCCCGGCTGGACCGTCGACGCCGACGTCGTGGTCGTCGGCTCCGGCGTCGCGGGCCTGACCGCCGCCCTGCGCTGCACCGCCGCCGGCCTGCGTACGGTCGTCGTCACCAAGGCCCGCCTGGACGACGGTTCCACGCGCTGGGCGCAGGGCGGCATAGCCGCCGCCCTCGGCGACGGGGACACCCCCGAACAGCACTTGGACGACACGCTCGTCGCGGGCGCGGGCCTGTGCGACGAGGAGGCCGTACGGACCCTGGTCACCGAGGGCCCCGACGCCGTACGCCGGCTGATCGACACCGGCGCCCTGTTCGACACCGACCCCGAGTCGGGCGTCATCCAGCTCACTCGCGAGGGCGGCCACCACCGCCGCCGCATCGCCCACGCGGGCGGCGACGCGACGGGCGCCGAAATCTCCCGGGCGCTGGTCGAAGCCGTACGGCTCGCCTCTCTTCGTACGATCGAGAACGCCCTGGTCCTGGACCTGCTGACGGACGCCGACGGACGTACGGCGGGCGTCACGCTGCACGTCATGGGCGAGGGCCAGCACGACGGCGTCGGCGCCGTCCGCGCCCCGGCCGTCGTCCTCGCGACCGGCGGCATGGGGCAGGTCTTCTCGGCCACCACGAACCCCTCCGTCTCGACCGGTGACGGTGTCGCGCTCGCCCTGCGCGCGGGCGCCGAGGTCTCGGACCTCGAATTCGTCCAGTTCCACCCGACCGTGCTCTTCCTCGGCGCGGACGCGGAGGGCCAGCAGCCGCTCGTCTCCGAGGCCGTACGGGGTGAGGGCGCCCACCTCGTCGACGCGGACGGCGTCCGTTTCATGCTCGGGCAGCACGAGCTGGCGGAACTCGCCCCGCGCGACATCGTCGCCAAGGGCATCATGCGGCGCATGCGCGAGCAGGGCGCCGAGCACATGTACCTGGACGCCCGGCACTTCGGCGCCGAGATGTGGGAGTCCCGCTTCCCGACCATCCTGGCGGCCTGCCGCTCCCACGGCATCGACCCGGTCACCGAGCCGATCCCGGTGGCCCCCGCGGCCCACTACGCCTCCGGTGGCGTACGGACAGACCTGTTCGGCCGTACGTCGGTCCCGGGCCTGTACGCGTGCGGTGAGGTCGCCTGCACGGGCGTGCACGGCGCGAACCGGCTCGCCTCGAACTCCCTCCTGGAGGGCCTGGTCTTCGCGGAACGCATCGCCGACGACATCGCGGCCGCCCGCCCCGCCACCCCCGGCCCGGCCGTGCAGAGTGCGGAGGCTCCCGGTCCGCTCCTCGACCCGGCCACCCGCATCGAGATCCAGCGGATCATGACGGCGGGCGCCGGAGTGCTCCGTTCCGCGGCCAGCCTCGACCATGCCGCGGACGCCCTGGAGATCCTGTACCGCAGCGCGGCCGCCGAAGCGGATCAGGACCAGGGGAGCGCCCAGGGCGCCGCCCAGGACATCGCCCAGGACGCCGCCCACGACACCAAGGAAGCCGAGCCCGGCGTGGACGCATGGGAGGCCACCAACCTCCTCCTCGTCTCGCGCGTCCTGGTCGCCGCCGCCCGCGCCCGCGAGGAGACCCGCGGCTGCCACTGGCGCGAGGACCGCCCCGACCGCGACGACGCCGGCTGGCGCCGCCACCTGGTCGTGCGGCTCACCCCCGAGCGCACCCTCGCCGTACACCGCACCGAATCCGCGTCATTCCCGCCCGTAAAAGCTCAGAGGGAGCAGTAACCGTGAGTACGCCCGACAACCCCCAGCTCCTGCCGACCGCGTCCGGCGGCTGCGGCGACTCCTGCGGCTGCGGCGGTGAGGAGGAGACGTACGAACTCGACACCGCCGAGTGCGGCCTCGACCCCGACCTCGCGCAGCTCCTCGTCGCGGCGGGCCTCGACCCGATGGAGGTCGAGGACGTCGCGAACGTCGCCCTGGCCGAGGACCTCGCCCACGGTGTGGACGTGACGACCGTCGCGACGGTCCCCGAGGACGCCGTCGCGACCGGCGACTTCACGGCTCGTGAGCCGGGCGTCGTGGCGGGCCTGCGCGTCGCCGAGGCGGTCCTGTCCATCATCTGTACGGACGAGTTCGAGGTCGAGCGGCACGTCGAGGACGGCGACCGCGTCGAGGCCGGGCAGAAGCTGATCAGCGTCACCACCCGCACCCGCGACCTGCTCACCGGCGAGCGCAGCGCGCTCAACCTGCTGTGCCGCCTGTCGGGTATCGCGACCGCCACGCGCGCGTGGGCGGACGTTCTGGAAGGTACGGGCGCCAAGGTCCGCGACACCCGCAAGACCACTCCCGGGCTGCGCTCCCTGGAGAAGTTCGCGGTCCGCTGCGGCGGCGGCGTCAACCACCGCATGTCCCTCTCGGACGCGGCGCTCGTCAAGGACAACCACGTGGTCGCGGCGGGCGGCGTGGCCGAGGCGTTCACGCTCGTACGCAAGGCGTTCCCCGAGGTCCCGATCGAGGTCGAGGTCGACACGCTCGCCCAGGTGACCGAGGTTTTGGAGGCCGGCGCCGACCTGATCCTCCTGGACAACTTCACCCCGGAGCAGACCGCCGAAGCGGTCGCTCTCGTGAACGGCCGCGCGACGCTCGAATCGTCCGGCCGCCTCACCCTGGAGAACGCCCGCGCGTACGCCGACACGGGCGTCGACTACCTCGCCGTCGGGGCGCTCACGCACTCCTCCCCGATCCTCGACATCGGTCTCGACCTGCGCGAGGCGAAGTAACCCATGCTGCTCACCATCGACGTCGGCAACACCCACACCGTCCTCGGCCTGTTCGACGGGGAGGAGATCGTCGAGCACTGGCGCATCTCCACCGACGCCCGCCGCACGGCCGACGAACTCGCCGTACTCCTCCAGGGCCTCATGGGCATGCACCCGCTGCTCGGCGACGAGCTGGGCGACGGCATCGAGGGCATCGCGATCTGCTCGACCGTCCCGTCCGTGCTGCACGAGCTGCGCGAGGTGACCCGCCGGTACTACGGCGACGTCCCCGCGGTGCTCGTCGAACCGGGCATCAAGACGGGCGTACCGATCCTGATGGACAACCCGAAGGAGGTTGGCGCGGACCGCATCATCAACGCGGTCGCGGCCGTCGAGCTCTACGGCGGCCCGGCTGTCGTCGTCGACTTCGGTACGGCGACGACCTTCGACGCCGTATCGGCGCGTGGTGAGTACGCGGGCGGCGTCATCGCCCCGGGCATCGAGATCTCCGTCGAGGCGCTCGGCGTCAAGGGCGCCCAGCTCCGCAAGATCGAGCTGGCCCGGCCGCGCAGCGTGATCGGCAAGAACACGGTCGAAGCCATGCAGTCCGGCATCGTGTACGGCTTCGCGGGCCAGGTCGACGGAGTCACCCAGCGCATGGCGCGCGAGCTCGTGGGCCCGGACGGCGACCCGGACGACGTGACGGTCATCGCGACGGGCGGCCTGGCACCGATGGTGCTGGGCGAGTCCTCGGAGATCGACGAGCACGAGCCGTGGCTGACCCTGATCGGCCTGCGCCTGGTGTACGAGCGGAACGTCGCCCGGATGTGACCGCGGGCGTTCACTGCGGGCCGTCCGCCGCGCCGTCGTAGATCAATTAAACAGATTTTGTCCGTTTGGTGCGTATTGTTACTGCATGCCCACGCCATACGGATCCCGTGGCGGCATGGCGTTCAGCGCGGACGAGCTGCGTGTGCTCCGACGCGCCCTCGCCATCGCCCTCCATCCCGCGTCACTGTCCGACGAAGACGTCCAGGACTGTCTGCGCCTCGCCGGCTCCCTGGACGAGGCGGTCCGCGAGGCGGGCCGGCTGCGCGCCTTTCTCCTCGCCGACCTCGCCCGCTACCGCGACGCACTCCCAGCGGCCGCAGGCGGCTATCTGGGGCTGCTCCAGGACGCCCTGGCCACCGGCTACCAGCCGGTCCCGGACGATCTCGTGGCGCTGCGCGGGCTGCGCGGCACGCCAGCCGGCGCGGCGCTCCTCGACCGCTGCCGGGCCATCGCGGAACAGTCCGTACGGGCCCGCCTGGCCGGCCGCAGCGCCGCACCCCTGCCGCGCACCCGGCTGCTGGCCATCGCGGGCGGCCGTACCGCCGGCGCCGACCAGCCGCCGAAGCCCAAGCAGCCGGCGCCCGACCGCGAGCCATCGGAGCGTCCTATGCCGAAGCCTTCCGAGGTCTTCCCACCACGTAAGCGCCCGGTGCCCCCGCGGGAACAAATGGTGGCGGGGTAGCTACTCTGGTCGGCATGGACTACGTTTCCGCGCTCCTGCCCCCCGTGGTGATGGCCGCGTTCTTCATCGCCCTGGTCACGACGATCGTCAAGTCGCAGGGTGGTACCAACAAAGCCAAGGAAGACGCGGCCGTGGACGCCACGATCGCCCGCGCCGAGTCCGCCCGGCAGGCGGGAACGCCCAAGACCGGCGATGCCTGACCCGGCGCAGCCCGTACTTCACGAGGGCGTACGGCTCATTTCGAGTCGTACGCCCTTTTCGCTGCGCAAATAACCTGCCATTACCGAAATCTCCCACTATGGTGGCGCTGTGCCTCGCCAATTGGGAGAGCTGGAAGACGCCGTCATGACGCGCGTGTGGCAGTGGAACCGACCGGTGACCGTCAGGGAAGTCCTTGAGGACCTTCAGAAGGAACGGTCCATCGCCTACACCACGGTCATGACCGTAATGGACAATCTCCATCAGAAGGGCTGGGTCCGCAGGGAAGTCGAGGGCCGCGCCTATCGATATACGGCTGTCTCCACCCGGGCCGCCTACTCGGCCGCACTGATGAACGAAGCATGGTCGACCAGTGACAACCCCGCAGCGGCTCTTGTCGCCTTCTTCGGCATGATGTCGGCGGAGCAGCGCGAAGCTCTTGAGGACGCGATGCGCGTCGTTCAGCGCGCAGATCCCGCGGCAGATCCCGCGGCAGATCCCGCGGCAGATACCGCGCCCGCTCGACCCGCCGGCCCCCAAGAGGGCGCCGAGAGCCCCGAGGGCCCGGGGCGATAGCGTCGACGTATGCCGTCAGAGCAAAAAGCCATCACCGTCCGGCGGGCGAGGACCAGTGATGTGCCATCCGTACGCAGTCTCGTCGACACGTACGCGCAGAAGAGGATCCTGCTCGACAAAGCGAACGTGACGCTTTACGAGGACATCCAGGAGTTCTGGGTCGCGGAACGCGACGAGGATGCCGCCGTGGTCGGCTGCGGTGCGCTGCACGTGATGTGGGAAGACCTCGCCGAAGTGCGAACTCTCGCCGTGGATCCGTCCTTCAAGGGCGCCGGAGTGGGACATCAAGTGCTGGACAAGCTGCTCCAGACCGCGCGCTGGCTCGGCGTACGCAAGGTTTTCTGCCTCACCTTCGAAGTCGAGTTCTTCGTGAAGCACGGCTTCGTGGAGATCGGAGAGGCGCCGGTCGACGGAGATGTCTACAGCGAGCTGCTGCGTTCCTATGACGAGGGCGTAGCGGAGTTCCTGGGTCTCGAACGAGTGAAGCCGAACACCTTGGGCAACAGTCGGATGCTTCTGCACCTGTGATCGTCAGAAGCTGTCAGAGCCCTATGTCCGAAACGCGCACGTTTCCCGTCTTCTTGAGGTACTGAACCTCCACCGGGGGTTTGTGTTTTCCAGGGAAAAGCGGTTTCCTTTCCGCGTACTGCATTTTCGATGAAAGGAAATCCGGTGGCACAGAAGGTTCAGGTCCTTCTTGTCGATGACCTCGACGGTGGCGAGGCGGACGAGACTGTGACGTTCGCTCTGGATGGCAAGACCTACGAGATCGACCTCACCACCGCGAACGCGGACAAGCTCCGTAGTCTGCTCGACCCGTACGCCAAGAGCGGGCGGCGCACCGGTGGCCGTGCGGCTTCCGGTCGTGGCAAGGCGCGCGCGGCGGCGGGCGGCAACCAGAACACCGCCGAGATCCGTAAGTGGGCCAAGGCGAACGGTTACAACGTGAATGACCGCGGCCGTGTCCCGGCCGACATCCGTGAGGCCTACGAGAAGGCCAACGGCTGAGCATTCGCGTAAGCGGAATTCGCACGCAACAAGCGGGCCCGGTGGCATTCCGTCGCCGCCGTGCCCACGAGTCGTACGAGACCGGGTGTTTCCCCACGGCACCCGAGTCCGGCGAAGGCCGGCAGGGTCGGTTCCACCTCGTGCCGCGGCTCGGGGGGCCGCAGCCAAATGGCGGCCCCCTGCGAGTGAGCCCATCCGGGCGGTGAGGGTGCGGTCATCCGCCCACCAGCGCCCAGCGCGCGTAGGTCAAGGGCCACGCCGCCCCACTCCAGCCAGTCGAGCAGGCCGGGGAGCTCCTCGGCGCTCCCCGCGGCCACCAGCAGCCGCATGCGCTGTCCCATGAGCGCGACGGGACCCATGAGCCCCGCGTGACGCCGCAGTACAGCGAAACCCGCGTCCGCAGGCAGCTCCAGTACGTCGAAGCGCAGACCGGTCAGCAGCTGCACCGGCAGGCCGGCGCCGCTCACCGCGGTGGCCCAGCCGAGCTCGTGTTCGTACCACCGCGCGATGCCGTCTTCGGGCGGCGAAGGCATCGGTGTGCTCGGCATGCGCGGGAACGGGACCATGGGCGTCATGTCCGGACCAACTCCTGAGATGCTCCGGAGTTACGCTGCGTCCGCGTCCGACTGCGCTGCGTCGATGTTGTGGGGGCGTGCGGAGGCATTCGGCGGCGCAAGGATGTTCGCCCGTAGCTGAGGGAACTGGGGCGCGCCGCATGGAGTGTCAGTGCTTACGGGTAAGACATTCCTAGTGGGAAGGGTCGACACGGCTGCCGAACCGTCTCACGTTCGCCATGGGCGTAGTGGATGGACGGGTATCTGTTTGGCCTGCGGGAACATCGTCTCCCACCATCAGGTTGGAGCAGGTGTCGGCTGTTCGGCAGCTCGATTCCCCGCGGAGGCGGGGGTGATCCGGACGGATGTCGGCAGTTGGAATGAGCTGTCCCGTCCTGCGGGACTAGCATGCGGAAGGACTGGGAGGGGACCGACCCCTCACTGACCGACCGCTCTGAGGAGCGATTAACGATGTTCGAGAGGTTCACCGACCGCGCGCGGCGGGTTGTCGTCCTGGCTCAGGAAGAAGCCCGGATGCTCAACCACAACTACATCGGCACCGAGCACATCCTCCTGGGCCTTATCCACGAGGGTGAGGGTGTCGCCGCTAAGGCCCTGGAGAGCCTCGGGATTTCGCTCGAGGCGGTCCGCCAGCAGGTGGAGGAGATCATCGGTCAGGGCCAGCAGGCTCCGTCCGGTCACATTCCCTTCACCCCCCGTGCCAAGAAGGTCCTGGAGCTGTCGCTCCGCGAGGCCCTCCAGCTCGGCCACAACTACATCGGTACAGAGCACATCCTGCTCGGCCTGATCCGCGAGGGTGAGGGCGTCGCCGCCCAGGTCCTCGTGAAGCTGGGCGCCGATCTGAACCGGGTGCGGCAGCAGGTCATCCAGCTGCTCTCCGGTTACCAGGGCAAGGAGACCGCCGCTGCCGGCGGCCCGGCCGAGGGCACGCCCTCGACCTCTCTCGTCCTGGACCAGTTCGGCCGCAACCTGACGCAGGCCGCCCGCGAATCCAAGCTCGACCCGGTCATCGGGCGCGAGAAGGAGATCGAGCGGGTCATGCAGGTGCTGTCCCGTCGTACCAAGAACAACCCGGTCCTCATCGGCGAGCCCGGCGTCGGAAAGACGGCGGTCGTCGAGGGACTGGCGCAGGCCATCGTCAAGGGTGAGGTGCCCGAGACCCTCAAGGACAAGCACCTCTACACCCTCGACCTCGGCGCGCTCGTCGCCGGTTCCCGCTACCGCGGTGACTTCGAGGAGCGGCTGAAGAAGGTCCTGAAGGAGATTCGCACCCGCGGCGACATCATCCTGTTCATCGACGAGCTCCACACCCTGGTGGGTGCGGGCGCCGCCGAGGGCGCGATCGATGCGGCTTCGATCCTGAAGCCGATGCTGGCGCGTGGTGAGCTCCAGACCATCGGTGCGACGACGCTCGACGAGTACCGCAAGCACCTCGAGAAGGACGCAGCGCTTGAGCGCCGCTTCCAGCCGATCCAGGTGGCGGAGCCTTCCCTCCCCCACACGATCGAGATCCTCAAGGGCCTGCGCGACCGTTACGAGGCGCACCACCGGGTGTCCATCACGGACTCGGCGCTGGTCGCGGCGGCCACTCTGGCCGACCGCTACATCTCGGACCGCTTCCTGCCGGACAAGGCGATCGACCTGATCGACGAGGCCGGTTCCCGGATGCGCATCCGCCGGATGACCGCACCGCCGGACCTCCGTGAGTTCGACGAGAAGATCGCGGGCGTCCGTCGCGACAAGGAGTCGGCGATCGACTCCCAGGACTTCGAGAAGGCAGCTTCTCTGCGCGACAAGGAGAAGCAGCTCCTCGCGGCCAAGGCCAAGCGCGAGAAGGAGTGGAAGGCCGGCGACATGGACGTCGTCGCCGAGGTGGACGAGGAACTGATCGCGGAGGTCCTGGCCACGGCCACGGGCATCCCGGTCTTCAAGCTCACCGAGGAAGAGTCTTCCCGCCTGCTGCGCATGGAGGACGAGCTGCACAAGCGCGTCATCGGCCAGAAGGACGCCATCAAGGCCCTCTCGCAGGCGATCCGCCGTACGCGAGCAGGCCTGAAGGACCCGAAGCGCCCCGGTGGCTCGTTCATCTTCGCCGGTCCGTCCGGTGTCGGTAAGACCGAGCTTTCCAAGACGCTCGCCGAATTCCTCTTCGGCGACGAGGACGCACTGATCTCCCTCGACATGTCGGAGTTCAGTGAGAAGCACACGGTTTCCCGTCTCTTCGGTTCTCCCCCCGGTTACGTGGGATACGAAGAGGGTGGACAGCTCACCGAGAAGGTGCGCCGCAAGCCGTTCTCCGTCGTTCTCTTCGACGAGGTCGAGAAGGCCCACCCCGATATCTTCAATTCCCTGCTCCAGATTCTGGAAGACGGTCGCCTGACCGACTCCCAGGGCCGGGTCGTGGACTTCAAGAACACGGTCATCATCATGACGACCAACCTCGGGACCCGGGACATCTCCAAGGGCTTCAACCTGGGCTTCGCGGCTCAGGGCGACGTCAAGACCGGTTACGAGCGCATGAAGAACAAGGTCAACGAAGAGCTGAAGCAGCACTTCCGCCCCGAGTTCCTCAACCGTGTGGACGACACGGTCGTCTTCCACCAGCTCACCGAGGAAGACATCATCCAGATCGTCGACCTCATGCTGGCCAAGGTGGACGAGCGCCTGAAGGACCGCGACATGGGCATCGAGCTGAGCTCGGAAGCCAAGTCGCTGCTCGCGAAGAAGGGCTACGACCCGGTCATGGGCGCCCGGCCGCTGCGCCGGACGATCCAGCGGGAGATCGAGGACATCCTGTCCGAGAAGATCCTCTTCGGCGAGCTGCGTCCCGGCCACATCGTGGTCGTCGACGTCGAGGCCGAAGGCGACGCGAAGAAGTTCACCTTCCGAGGCGAGGAGAAGTCGGCCCTGCCCGACGTCCCCCCGATCGAGCAGGCAACGGGCGGCAGCAGCGGCCCGAACATGTCGAAGGACGCGTAACAGCGCCCTGCAAAGGGGTGGCCCCGGAACCATTCGGTTTCCGGGGCCACCCCTTTACGCATGTCCGTTGTTGTTGCCGTTGCCGTGGTTGTCGCTGCTGCTGTCGATGGCGCCCTGGACGACGCGGGCGAGGTCTTCCTCGGTGGGCAGCAGGGCCTTGGCCGCGGGCGGGAGCATGGAATACGTGCTGACGGTGAGCGGGCGGTTGCTGGTCTCCAGGGCGGCCTGCATGACTGCCTTGTTGCGCTCGGCCACGACGAGGAAGCCGAGGGTTTCGTCGTCGCGCTCCGGGTCGCGGACCATCTTGTCCACGACGTTGGTGTAGAAGCTGAGCTTGCCGATGTGCTCGGGGAGAGCTGCCGTGGTCTTGAGTTCGATCACCACGTAGCGGTGCAGCTTGAGGTGGTAGAAGAGCAGATCGATCCGGAACTCGTCGCCGCCGATGAAGACGGAATACTGCCGGCCGACGAAGGCGAAGCCGTAACCGAGTTCGGTGAGGAACCGGATGATGTCGGCGACGATCGCGTCCTCGAGTTCGCGTTCGGTGTGGCGGGAGTCGAGGCCGAGGAAGTCGAGCCGGTACGGGTCCTTGGCGATCTCCTGGAGCACGGCGGCTCCGTCGGGGATGGTGGCGGAGAAGTTGTTGTCGGCGGCGCCCTGGGTGAGGTGCAGCTGCTGCGCGATGGACTGCTCCAGCCGGTCGCGCGACCAGCCTTGCTGGACGGCGTTGGACGCGTAGAAGTCCTGCTCGGAGCGGGTCTTGAGGCGGGTCACGAGGGTGACGATGTGGCCCCACGGCAATTGTGCAACGGGCTGTTGCACAATTGGCTCCGGCCAGGACCGGGCCATCTGGTGCATGTACATGAGATTGCGCCGGGAGAAGCCCCGCTGGTTCGGGAACGTCGTCCTCAGGTCCGCCGAAAGACGGTCGACGACCTTGGTGCCCCAGCCCTCCTCCTTCTGGCGGGCCAGGATGTGGTGCCCGATCTCCCAGTGCATCTGGATGAGTTCGGTGTTGATTACCCGCCGAGCGCGGGTGCGTGCACGGGAGACGGACTCCTTGACCTCGCCCAGCAGGTCGCCGTACCAGGACGGCAGGGTTCCGGGCTGGGCGGGGACCAAGGCTTTGCTGTCGGTGCTCTTGCTCATGGTGCAGACGCTCGCGCATCCATGCCGTTTACGTACGTGGGTTTTCTGTAGCTCCGCCGAACGAGTGAGTGAGTGAGTCGGTCGGGTGCGCTTTCTCAGCAGAGCGACGGCTTGCGCCAGGAGCATTCGAGGGTGGAGTCGGTGGCCTCGGTGGTGGGGGTGGCGGCGCGTTGGGTGGTGGGGCGTACGAGGGTGGTGGTGGTCTTGGTTGAGGAGGCGAGGGTGGTCACGATCGCGTCCTCGATGCTTTTGACTGACGAGGCCAGGTGGTTGTTGAGGACGATGCTGTAGACCAGCTCGCGGCCGCCCGCGTCCGTGACGTATCCGGAGAGTGCGGAGGCGCCGGTCAGGGTGCCGGTTTTGGCCCGGGCGTTCAAGGCGGCGGGGGTCTTGCACATGCGGGAGCGGAGGGTGCCGCCGGTCGCTCGGTCGGGGGCGCAGGCGACGGGGAGGGACGCGTACCAGTCGGCGTACCAGGGCGCGGTGCGTACGGCGAGGAGGAGTTTGGCGAATTCGGCGGCCGGGATGTTGTTCATCCGGGAGAGGCCGGAGCCGTCGACCTGGCGGAGGGTGGCCGTGTTCACGCCCTCCTTCTTGAGGTAGGTGGCGATGCCGGCGAGGCCCGCGCTCCAGGTGCCTTTGCCTGTGGTCTCGTAGCCGATGGTCTTGGTGAGGGCCTCGGCGTGCATGTTGTTGGAGAGCTTCATGAAGGGACGGATCAGCTCTTTGAGCGGCATGGAGGTGTGGGCGGCGAGGGGCTTGGCGTCCTTGGGGGTGGGGCGGCTGAGGTGGGTGCGGCCTGTGATGCGTACGCCGCGGGCGGTCAGGGCGTCGGCGAAGACGGCGGCGGCGTAGCCGGTCGGCTCCCAGACGGTGACCCACTCCTTGGTGGCGTTCGCGCCGAGGGGGATGTTGCCGGTGATGCTGATGGTGTTCGAGCCGTGCCGGCGTTCGATGGTGAGGGTGTTCGGTTGGCCTGCGGGGACGGTGGTGGCGCCGCGCATGTCGAGATCGACGTAGTCGGTGCGGGGGGTGAGGGCGAGTTCGGGAGCGGCGCCCGGTTCGGCGCCTGGGGTGGCCGCGACGATGACCGTGCCGGAGTCGTAGTCGGTGTCCGGGGCGACGGTCAGTGCCGAGATCTGAGCGGAGTAGTACGACGATTCGTCGTCGGCGGCCCAGGAGCGGCCGAGGCGCTGGGCGTCGAAGCGGGTGTCGTCGGCGATCAGGCGGCCCGTGATTCGTTTGATGCCGGAGTCGGCGACCTGGGCGGCGAGTTTGTCGTAGTCCGCGGCGAGGGTGGTGGGGTCGCCGGTGCCGCGCAGGTAGAGGTCGCCGCGGAGTACGGAGCCGTTGCGGCTGCCGGTGGTGAGGGCTTCGGTTCGGTAGCGGTAGTCGGGGCCGAGCAGGGCCATGGCTGCGACGGAGGTTGGAACCTTGGTGTTGGAGGCGGGCATCAGGCGGTCGGCGCCGTCGCGCCGGTACAGCGTTTCGCCGGTGGTTGCGTCGGCGACTACGACGCCGGCGGCGCCGCCGTCGAGGCGGGAGTCGGTGAGGATCGTGTCGATGGCCCCCTTGAGGCCGGTGTCGGAGGGGCCGGCGACGGTTGTGGTTGTTGAACTCCAGGTGAGTGTGCAGGCGAGGGCGACGGCGACGATGGCGGTGGAGGCCGTGCGGCGAGTCAGGGGGGTGCGGGGAGTGCGGCGAGTGAGGAGGGTGCGGGGAGTGAGGAGGGTACGGGGAGTGCGGGGCGTAGGGAACGTGCGGCGCTTGGCGCGGATCACGGGTCTACTCATGGCACAGGAGCATCCCGGACGGGGGCGGCGGGGGGAAGGACGCCAGGAGTTGGGTGGGTCGCGGGGCTTCGGGCGGCCTGGGGCGTTGGTCGCTTCTGCGATGGGGGCCGCCACATGTAAGTGTGGCGGCGGAGGCCCGCCCCTCAAGGGCGCTCCTGCGTCGCGTCGCCTACGGCGATTGCGCTGCGCTTAACCCTTGACAGTGAGGATGGGGGTGGCGCTGCTTGGGGGGTGTGACTCGTCCCTTGACTGACGTTGTGGTTGTCCTTCGGCGGAATCGTCGGCCGTCTGGGCGGTGCCGTCATACGCGTCGCCGGTCGGAAGGCCTGTGACTTCATAGGAGCCCGGCCAAAGGTCCCGTCACTGTCTTGTCCGGCTTTCCGACCGGCGCGGGTGCACTGTCCTCACGCGTCGCACGGAAGGCAGCACGTATCAGCATGGCAGACGAGACAGCGGTGGTCGGCGGCGTCGACACCCACACCGATTTC